>NZ_NEVS01000003.1 GCF_002261215.1 Bordetella genomosp. 11
GCACTGCTCCTGATCTGGCTTGTATTCCGGTCGTCTGGCGAGTCCCCAGCGCAGTCCTCCACGCCAGTCAGCATGGCGTCGGTGGCCGGTCCGCCATGGCTGATGGGAGACGTGGAGGGCCGTTTCACGCTGACGCTCTATGCCGACCTGGAATGTCCGTTCTGCCGGGAGTACTTTCCGCTGCTCAAGCGCTGGTTTGGCAGCAACGCCGACGTAGCCCTGCAATGGCACCACCAGCCTCTGGCCACGCACGAGCCGGCCGCGTCGGCTGAGGCGCGTCTTGTCGAGTGCGTCGCCGAAGCCGGCGGGCATGCTGCCTTCTGGCAGGCCGTCGAGTGGGTCTATGCTCACACGCGCAGCGACGGCCAGGGATTGCCCGATGGCCTGCGCTACCCGGAATCGACGCCGGCTGTCGAACAGTGCATGGCGAGCGGACGGGCCGATGCTGTCATCCGCGCCCAAGCCACGGGAGCCACGAAAAGCGGTGTAACGGCCACGCCGTCGCTGCGCCTGCTCGATCGCCAGACGGGCCAGGCCATCCTGCTGCAGGGGCCGATCGAAGGCGATGCCTTGCTGTCGGCGATGGACATGCTGTCCGCTTCCGAAGCTGCCGCCACACCTATCACCGAAATGCCTGCCGACGCTGTCGGCGACATGCCCAGGTAGTCCTCGGTCATCAAGGCTACGGCGCGGTTGCCCGCGCTGACCGATACCCGTTCGCTCCGCATCCTGGCCGCGAACAATCACCGCCGCGCGGTGTGCTCACGTTCCAGCGTCGCGTATGCGCGTCCTTGACGGGAATGAACGTCCGGTCAAGCTTGAGCACCGTGGACAGCATGTTCAAGGCAACGTCAGCCGGCATCTTACGAAGCCGTGTCAACGTTGTTTCATCGAAGGATCTGCGCGCTACCATCGCCAGCCTCCCCAAGGAAAAGCCGCAAAGAAATGCGGCGCGCCGGGCTACTCGCCTCAGAAAGAGGCTCGGGCTGCTCGGGCACTTCCCAGTGTTCAACGACTCGACAGATCACGCAACCATGTTGACACTCGCGAATGCAACCTTACATCCGAGCGGAACGCTGGATCCCAGTCGCGCTGACCTGGCTATCACCCGTAGCCTGCGGGATGCGCTGGCCCTGGTCGACGTGCGCCTGGTCGACCACTTCATCGTCGCCGGCAGCGGTTCCTATTCGCTGGCCGAAAACGGGCAGCTATAGCGCACGCGGGCGCGCGCGGCCGGCAGATGCCGGCCGGATTTGCCAGCAGCTGCGCCGCTGGCCGTCCAGTCGCGCGCTCGCCTGCCTTGAGCCTACTGCTGGAAATAGACGTAGCCGGCCGTGAGGGTAGTGGTTTTCCATCCGGACCCGGACGATTCGAAAGTGTAGGGAAAGTGGCTCGCGTGCCTCTCCGAGTACCCTGGCTTGGGTGGAAGGGCTTCAACTTCCCGCAGGCTCGGTCGATGCAGGCGCATCCGGCGGTTGGTTCTCGTTCGGTCTGGCTTGTGACAGGGCTTCGATTAACGCTGGCAAGTTCTTTGCCAACATCGCCGCGCGGATGGCGACTCGATCAGGAGTCCCAATCTCACGGGTTTCTCGTTGCAAGTAGGCCTTCACCGCTTCCAAAAGGCTGGTCTGCTGCGCACGCTCGACCTCGCATTGGCCGCGACGGGCCCAGAGCTGCAGCACCAGGCTAGCCGTCTCCACGCCAGGGGAATCGTTCGAAGGCGAGCCGATTGCTGCGATGACTGCCTGAGCGAAACGCTCATGTAGGTTCTCAGGCAGCTGGGCTGGCCGTGGGCGACTGCCGCCGATGGGGCGTCCGCGCCGGCGGACTGGAGTAGGCGAAGGGGGCTCGTGCATTGATATGTTGGTGGGCCGAGGAGTCGTGTTGGCGTGCCGCCTCTGGTGGGGTTCCGAGTCGATGTGGGTGGTAGCGCGCATCGGCGCGAGGGAAGTTTGAACCAAGAGCAGGATCGCGTCCAGTAATGTCCGCGGCGTCGGCAATCAATCTCTGAACCCCCCTTTTTGTGCGAATCCCGGCCCAGGGCCGGGACCGGGCTGTCGTAAATCGAGCCAGGCCAAGCCCGGGCCCGTCTCGACCCGCCTGGGGCGGGCTTCCATCCCTCTCGCCTTCGCGCCGGCAGAGCCGACGCTGCGCGCCAGCACGTGCTGGCTTGCTGGCGGCCGATGGCCGCGGTCAGGGACCGCGCAAGCGCGGCCCGGCGGCGCTCGCCGCGCGGCCGGACCGGGATCGCAACACGGCGGGTGCAGTGCCTGTCCTGTCAGCCCGTCGCCCTAAACCGCCGACTGTATCACTACGTTCCTTCCGCCAAGGGTCCGCTGCGCCGGGTGCTCACCCGTTCGGTGCTCGCCCTCGCGGGCTGCGCTCCGCATGCGGCTTCCGCGCCCGCCCTTTCTGGTCGTCACTGCGTGATCCAGATCGGCAAGGGCGACGAACTAACAGGACGGGCGGCATACAACGCGCAGCCGCCGAACTGCGAAACCCGATCCGAAAACCTACGCAGGGGCTCGGAATCTTCAGTCCAGGTCAGCACAGAAACACCAACTATAAGGAGTTCAAAGTGTCACGGAACCAGTCGATTCAGGCCAACAACAGCAACTGTGAAGTCCTGCGCGGCATCACGATCCGCATTGCCTGGGGTATCGCCACCGGCCTGTTCAATGAGGAAAAGAAACAAGACGCCATGCTAGATGCCTACTTTGATGCCCATCAGCTTGGCCTGGACGACTATGCCCGAGATGTGGTTGCCGTGCCTGTACTTTTTTCTGATGTGCCGGACCTGATTTCGGCTTGGCAGGAAGGACAGTGTTTAGCTGCTGAATTTGAAGAGATTGCCCATTGCCCAAGTTGCCGCGATGATGCTGGGCATCCGTGCTCTAGCCATCGTTAGGACTGTGCATTTCAACAAAACGCCCCATCTGCTTTGCGCAGGTGGGGCAGGTGCCACAACGGACATAAGGAGAACCGCGTGAGAATACTTATCAGCATCCGTCCAGGATGCGCGCAATCGGCAGCGACAAAGGCTATGCTGTCTCGTCTCGGCATTTGTGTCGTGGAGCGGCATTGGCGGCCTGACGAGCAGGACACTGCCCCAATCGTGAGCATTGAGCTCGGCATAGAAACCGTGACATGGCACGGCCACCAACCGGACTGCATAGCGATGCTTGCGGAGTTATGCGAGATGGGATCGGTCCCGGCGCACGGGCTAGGGTCTCTGGAAGAGGCGCACGATGCAATTCTTACGCGCGGCCAAGTTGTGATGGAAATCGAGCGTCATGGTGCAGACGCGGGCGAGTTTTTCAGCGAGTGTGGGGAGCAGCCGCTGTATCGCGGTGAAACGATATTGAATTGGCTTGGCTACTGAGTGGACTGCGGGACGATATGACTATTCGCTATTATGAGCGCGTCACGGTGACCACTGACGTTCGGGGTGCCGATGGGCGCCTGCGTGTGCAAGCGGGGGCTGCCGGCACGGTGTACAGCATCTTGAGCGGCCACCTTGGCGTACTGTTCGACGACGGGCCCGCCTATGTCGAGCTTTCCGGCTGCGGCCAGCGGTTCGCGGAAATTCCAGCGACAAGCGTGGCCCGTGAGGGATGGTTTTTCACCCGATTGGGCCGGCGTTATCGCGTGCTGGCTTCCTTCACGGACAGCGAGCAAGGCACGCATGAGGCCAATGAATATATGGAACAGCACCCTGGTACGTGCGTGCTGGCAGTTACCGGCGGGCAAATCTTGCTTGCGGGTAAGCAAGACGCGGGCGAGCCAGTAATTGCCCGTGGCGGGTGAGCGTTCAACCAGACTGGAAGAAACAAAACGGGCCGCAAATGCGGCCCGTTGCTCGTTGTCCGGGACTACTGCGCGTTGATCGCCTGCAGCGCCGAGGCGATGGGCAAAAAGAGTCGCAGCGGTTCACGCTCGAATGAAATGAATCCGTGGTGCCTGTAGAACCGTACTGCGCTTTCATCCTTCGCGTCCACCAGCATCGCATAGGCTCCTACTTCGGCGTCGGCGCAGCGCATTAGAGCATCCATTAACAGGGTGCCACCCAGCCCCGTTCCAGTGAAATGGGAATCCACGGCCAGGCGCCCCATCAAAACCACCGGAACGCTGGGGTAGCGCGGTAGCTTTTTCTTCTGTTGCTCCGGCAGGTCCGCCAGTACGATACTCGATGCCGCAAGCGTGTAAAAGCCCGCAATTGCGCCGCCCGGGGCTACAGCCACGTAGCAGGTGGCCACCCGGCGGCGTACGTCCTGGCTTACGGTGTTGCTGAAGTAGCCATCCAGGGCGGGAACGCCGCAGCTGAACTGCGTGCGGTCATGCCCGGCTAGGCGCTCGATGACGTACGCCGGCTGGGTCATTTACTTTGAACTAGCTGGCGATGACGCAGCGCTGCACGCTTCAATGCCGGCGTCGGCGGAGCCGGGTCGATAAGTGCAGCAGCAAACCTTGCTTGATCGACTTGAGCAAGGCGAATGACCTCTGCGCGCTCCATGGTCTTAACGACAGTGGATTGCAGGGATGTGATTACAAGATCGGTTAGCGAACGGCCTTCCATTTCAGCTGCGCGCTTGACCATTTCCATCAGGCCGGTCGGGATACGGGCCTCTAGTCGGGAAGTTTGTGCCATGGTGCTTGTCCTCCAAGAGAACCCCATTATACGGCAAATTGCCGTACAAATCCACCGTTACGGCAATTTGCCGTAAGCGTTGCGGCGTGCCAGCGCAGGCATGGCCAAGCCCGGGCGGCCGGGCCTGCTGCGGTCGAGTGGCTGGCACCTGGACGGCGCCAGCCAGGGAGCCTGGCCAACCCCGAAGTTAGAGCCCGCGCCGGCGCGCGGGCTGGTGGCGCTCGCCGCGCCGGCCGCGATCAGCATGCAGCTGCACCAGGTGCAATGCCTGGTCCTGTGACCCCCGCGCCCTAAAACCGCCGACCTTACCACTGCTCTCCCGCCTGCAAGGGGGCTTTCATAAAGCCCGCCGCCAGGCTGCGCCTGGCCACGGCCTTTACAAACCTTCCCCCTTTCCAGCGCTCGATTCGTGGTCGCGGACGGCACGGGCTCGGAACTCACAGGACTGGCGGCTTACAGCGCACTACCACCGCCATGCAAGCCGATCTCGAAAACCCACCATCGGGCTGAAATCTTCAGGCCCGGTCCGCATGAAAAAACCGTCCCATTGGACACAACCGGAGAAAGAGTATGCCTTATCAGATTGCCAACCGCTTCGCCCGCAATGCCCGCCAGTATGACAAGCGCGCACCGCTGACCGACGCGGAAATCATGCACGTGGCCCCGTCGATCTTTGCGCAGGAAGCGCACGAAAGCCGCTCCGAGCGCTACACCTATATCCCTACCATCGAGATCCTGAACGGGCTGCGCGCCCACGGCTTTCAGCCCTTCATGGTTGCGCAAACCAGGGTGCGGGATGAAGCGCACCGCGACCACACGAAGCACATGATCCGGCTGCGGCACGCGGACCACATTGGGGCGAAGGAGACAAACGAAATCAGGTTCTGTCGCAATAAGGGAGTAAGAGCGAGCAGAGATGTGTAGCGGCGGAGAGGTCAGGCAGCCAAAGAATAGAACTGGTCTGCAGCAGACGCAACTTGCCTGTCGAGGCAGTCAAGTTGCCGTTTTTTGACAACTAACATTGGCGTCCATCAACAGCTACCTACATCCATTGATCCGAGATAAGTTATTGATTTTATTGGATTGATTGTCTGCTGGCCGCCACTAAAAGCTGGACAAATCCACTGCCAAAGTGTGTAATGATGTGTGTAACGGGGTAAAGTGGAGGCGTTATACACATGGCACTCAATCTCTTATCTGCTCGCAAGGTCGAGACGGCACAGGCAGGTCCGAAGGTCTACCAGCTTCGTGACGGTGGAAGCCTCTTTCTTCGCGTTCAAACCAACGGCAGCAAGCTGTGGTGGTATCGCTATCGTCTTGGAGGGGCCTCTCAAGTCTTCTCGATCGGCGTATATCCCAAGGTGTCGTTAGAGCTCGCGCGAGCCGAGCGTGACTGGGCCAAGTCCCTGGTCAGGCAAGGCATCGACCCCATCGTCGAAAAGAAGGCCAAGGTCGCTTTGCAGGTCGAGGCGTACGAACATACCTTCGAGTCAATCGCCAAAGAGTGGATCATCAGCAACGCTCACTGGAGTGACTACTACCGCGGGCAAGTCACAACCTATCTGGAAAAAGACGTTTTCCCCAAGCTCGGGAAGCTGCCTATCAGCACCATTCGAGCGCCACATCTCCGTCCGATAATTAAGGAGGTGGCGAACAGGGGTGCAAAGACTGTAGCAATTTTGATCCGGCAGTGGTGCGGTCAGATTTTTTCCTACGCTGCCGCACAAGGAATCTGTGAGTTCGACCCCGCCTCCTTACTCAAAGGATTAGTTAAGCGTCCGCAAGTCCGCCACAATCCCCCACTAACATGGGCCGAGATCCCCGATTTTCTAAATCGGGTTGATGGTGAGGGGGGTTACCGAACAACGGTCTTGGCATTAAAGCTAATGGCACTGACTTACGTTCGAACTGTCGAATTGCGCAAATCGACTTGGGAAGAGTTTGATCTTGACGCAGCGGTGTGGACTATTCCGGCTGAACGCATGAAGATGCGGCGCCCGCACATTGTCCCGCTGTCGAAACAAGCGATGGTCGCTCTGCGAGAACTGCATGCCCTGACTGGCGGTGGCAAGGCGCTATTCCCAAGTTATCGAAAGCCCGGTCAAGTAATGTCGGCTACAACCCTCAACCAAGCATTAAAAAGAATGGGTTACGCCGGTCGTTTCTCGTCACATGGTTTCCGCTCAACTGCGACGACGATATTGAGCTTGCTGGGTTATCCTGAAAAACGCGTTGATCTCCAATTGGCACACTCAAAGCGAGCCAAGGATTCTTCTCGAGCCCCCTATGACCACACAAAGTTCATAGGCTCGCGAAAAATCATCATGCAGGACTGGGCAGATATCCTCGACTCGCTTCAAGCAGGCATGTCTGTCGATGATGTAACGCAATTATTTGGTCCGCTGTCCGAGCGTCGTACCGCATTGCTGCGCGTGATTGAGCGAGAATAACAAGCCTCATTTACTGTCTATTGGATGCTGAATTCGTCTCTCATCAAACTTCGGCAACCAGACGCGCGCCTTCCTGGTTCAGTCGCGTGATGTCTTCCTGTTCTTCCTGTTTAACGACGATGGTTTGCTGGGCCTGGCGCAGTTCGGTCTGTAACTGCTGGATCTGCTGCTCATGCCGGCGCTGGTCCTGCTCGCGCTGTTCCTTGACAGATTGCCGGTAGTGTTCGAGCGCCTCGTATGCATGCCGGTGTTTGTCTTCGAGCGACTGGCAATGAGCTTTCTTGTCCGTCAGGCGATCCCGCAGATCAGCCACCTGCTGCTCGGCTGTGCGGCGAACAATTTCCTCCTTCTGCAACATCTCGCGCGCGCGGACGTGCGCCTGTTGCTCCTGCTGGAGCGACGTTTCGGTACGCTGCCCTGGGGTGCGCAATTGTTCGATTTCTGCGCGGGCGGCGGCCAGTGCCGAGGTGTGCCGCCGCGCCTGTTCCGCTGCCGGCGCTGCACCGCATCGCCCAGATGCCCGCCAACAAGGGCGTCGGCGTGCAAGTGCTGGTGCTGACCCCGACCCGCGAACTCGCCCTGCAAGTCACGGAAGCCACCGCCACGTATGGCCGCAAGCTGGCCGACCTGCGCACCGCAACCGTCGTGGGCGGCATGCCCTACGGCGCGCAACTGAAGGCGCTGTCGCGCCGCGTCGACGTGCTGGTCGCCACCCCCGGCCGCCTGATCGATCACCTGCAATCGGGCCGCGTCAAGCTCAACACCGTGCACACCCTGGTGCTGGACGAAGCCGACCGCATGCTGGACATGGGCTTCATCGAAGACATCGAGACCATCATCGAGCGCCTGCCGCAAGAGCGCCAAACGCTGCTGTTCTCGGCCACCCTGGACGGCACCGTTGCCAAGCTGGCCGCGCGCATGATGCGCGAGCCGCAGCGCATCGAGATCGCCGGCGCCAAGGAAAAGCACACCAACATCACGCAAAGCCTGCTGTACGCGGACGACGCCAGCCACAAGATGCAGCTGCTGGACCACGTGCTGCGTGACGCCTCGCTGGATCAGGCCATCGTCTTCACGTCGACCAAGCGCGGCGCGGACGACCTGGCCGATCGCCTGGCCGACCAGGGCTTTGCCGCCGCCGCCCTGCACGGCGACATGAACCAGCGCCAGCGCACCCGCACGCTGTCGCAACTGCAACTCGGCCAGCTGCGCATCCTGGTGGCCACCGACGTGGCCGCCCGCGGCATCGACGTCCAAGGCATCAGCCACGCCGTCAACTTCGACCTGCCGATGCAGGCCGAAGACTACGTGCACCGCATCGGCCGCACCGGCTGCGCCGGCCGCAACGGCCTGGCCTTCACGCTGGCCACGCATTCCGAGCGCCACAAAGTGCGCCGCATCGAGCACTACATCGGCCAGTCGATCAATCCTGAAGTGATCGCCGGCCTGGAACCCAAGCGCACCCCGCGTCCGTCGACCGGCGGCGCCCCGCGTGGCGGCAAGCCGTTCGGCAAGCGTCCCGGCGGCGGCTACCAGGGCCAGCGCGAAGGCCGTTCCTTCGGCGGCCTGCGCGGCGAGTTCAAGCCGCGTGAAGGCGGTTACCAGGGCAACCGCGAAAGCGCCCCCCGTGAAGGCGGCTACCAAGGCAATCGTCCGTTCGGTGATCGTCCGGCCCGCTCTTTCAGCGATCGCCCCAGCTTCGGCGACCGCCCGCAGCGTGAAGGCGGCTACCAGGGCAACCGCCCCTTCGGCGACCGTCCTCAACGCGAAGGCGGCTTCCGCGGCGGCGACCGCGATTCGCGTCCCAGCTTCGGCGACCGCCCCAGCTATGGCGACCGTCCCCAGCTATGGCGACCGTCCCCAGCGCGACGCCCGTCCGTTCAGCGAACGCGGCCCCCGCGAAGGCGGTTTCCGCGGCGGCGACCGTGACGCCCGCCCCAGCTTCAGCGACCGCCCCAGCTTCGGCGACCGTCCTCAGCGCGAAGGCGGCTTCCGTGGCGGCGACCGTCCCGAAGGCGGTTTCCGCGGCAAGCCTTCGTTCGACAAGCGCCCCGGCGGCCCCGCCAAGCGCTTCGCCAAGCCGGCCGGCGCGCGCCGCGACTGATCGCGGCCCCAGCGGTTCGACAAGAACCGCGCCGGCGATCTGACCGCACCCCAGGCATCGGACGACAATCCGATCCCTGGGGTGTTTTGCATTCTCCGCCGGCAATCCGCCTGGCGCCGAGCTCGGGCTACGTGCTTCTGGCGCCCAGCAGCAGGCTGATCTTGCGGGCGACGTTCTGCACGAGCGGAATGATCTCGTGCATGCGGGCTTCGTCGGTATAGGCGTCCGTGCTCGTCACGCTGATGGACGCGACGATCTCTCCGCTGGCATCGCGCACAGGCGTGCCGACGCAACGGATCCCGTCGACGTTTTCGCCCAGGTCAAAGGTGTATCCCTTCGCGGCATAGGTCGCCATGGCTTCCAGCCACTGCTCCAGCGACAGCGGTCCGGCAAGCCCTTTTGCCGCCTCTTGTTCGTAGCGCTTCGTCCAGGCGGCGCGCCCCTGATCGAGAATCAACGCCTTGCCCACGCTGGTGCAGCACACGGGCTTGCGCCCGCCTATGCGCGTGTTGACTTCGATGGGGCGTTTGCCGCCGATCTTGTCGAGATAGATGATGCCTTCGTCTTCATCCAGCACGGCCAGATGCACGGTGTCTTGCGTCTGCGCGGCCAGTTCCTCCAGCAAGGGGCGGGCCGTCGTGGTGATGGCCGATTCGCGATAGGCCAGGAAACCCAGCTCGACCAGCCGGCTGCCCAGGCGATATCCCTTGCGCGGCTCGAAATGCAGGTAGCGGATCTGCACCAGCGCCGAAGCCAGCCGGTGCGTGGTGCTGAAGGCAATGCCGGTTCTGTCCGAGATGTCCTTCACGCTGCGGCAGCCTTCGGCCACCGCGCTCACCACGTCGAGTCCGCGAAAGAGGGTCTGGCTGGCGAGCGGTTTGGCAATCTTGGCGGTCTTGGTGTCGGGCTTTTCGGTCATCAGGTATCCAGCGGTTGCCCGGTACGATCTTTGGTGAAGCTGATCGCGACCAGCGATACCAAAGCGCACAGGGCAATGAAGATCGCAACCGGGACATAGCTGCCATGATACCGGGCCAGCAAGGCCGTGGCGATGAGCGGCATCGGGCCGCCGACCAGCGCGGCCCCCACCTGGTAGCCGAGCGAAATGCCGGTGTAGCGCACATTCGGCGGGAAGCTCTCGGCGAAGAAGGTGCCCAGCACCGAACCGTAGGTGGACCAGATGATGGAAAAGCCCACCACCACCGCCGCCGTGGAAATCAGCGCCGAGCCCTGGTTGAGCAGCCAGAAGTAAGGCAGTGCATAGACCACGATCGCGACCGTGCCCCACACAAAGACTTTCTTGCGGCCGATCCGGTCGGACAATGCGCCAAAGTACAGCATGACCGGCACGGCGATCAGCGCGGCGACCAGCACCACGTTCAGCGCCGCGACGCGCTCATAGCCCAGGCCCACCAAGTACGAAATGGTGAACGTGGCGAAGAGAAAGAAGGTGCTGGTCTCCACGAACTTGGCGCCAATGGCGATCAACACGGCGCGCCAATGCCGGGTCAGCGTTTCCACCAGCGGCATCCGCTTGTGTTCGGCGCTCTTGGGATTCGCCCGCGCCTCTGCGGCCACCTTGCGGAAGGACGGCGTCTCTTCCACCTTGTTGCGGATCCACATGCCGATCAGCACCAGCACGATGGACAGCACGAACGGAATGCGCCAGCCGTAGGACAGGAAGGCTTCTTCCGAAAACAGCGCGCTCAGGCCCGAGGTGACGAAGTTGCCCAGCGCCAGGCCGAACAGCGCGCCGGTTTGCGGCACCGCGCCGTAGAAGCCCCGCTTTTCGGCGGGCGAGTATTCCACCGCCAGCAATACGCCGCCGCCCCATTCGCCGCCCAGCGCCAGCCCCTGCAACATGCGCAGCAGGGTCAGCAGGATGGGCGACCATACGCCGATGCTCGCATAGGTCGGCGTAAGGCCGATCAGCACCGTGGAAATCCCCATGATGGACAGCGTTATCACCAGCGTCTTCTTGCGGCCGACGCGGTCGCCCACGTGCGCGAAGAGGATGCCGCCTATGGGACGTATCAGGAACGCCAGCGCGAACGAGGCGAGCGCCAGCAACTGGCTGGTCACGGGGTCGTCCGAGGGAAAGAACAGCCTGCCGAAGACGATGGACGACATGGTTCCGTAGAGGAAATAGTCATACCACTCGATGGTGCTGCCCACCGCGCTGCCAAACAGCGCGCGCCGGCGGTCGGCCGGGCTGATGGCGGCGGTTTCCGAAGCGGCGTTGTTGCCCGCCGGCCTGTTGCCCGCGGTCGGGGCCAGTTGTGTTGCGCTCATGGTCTTGTTTGTCTCGTGAGTGTTCGATCGGACATCCGCGGGGAATTCCCCGCATGAAATGGATGCCGTGCTTTTTTTTGTACTTGCGCCGGCAAACCGCCGGCTCGGACCCAGCCCGCCTCAAGCCTGCCGGCTGCCCACGCGGGAGCGGCCGGCAGCGGGCTTGGCTCCCCGCGGCTCAGGCGCGCTGCTTGAGGATGTCCAGCGCCACGTCGACGATCATGTCTTCCTGGCCGCCCACCATGCGGCGCTTGCCCAGCTCGACCAGGATGTCCACCGTCTTCAACTGATACTTCGCCGCCGCCGCCTCGGCATGGCGCAAGAACGAGCTGTACACGCCCGCATAGCCCAGCGCCAGCGTCTCGCGGTCCACCCGCACCGGACGGTCCTGCAACGGGCGCACGATGTCGTCGGCCGCGTCCATGAGCTTGTAGAGATCGGTGCCGTGGTTCCAGCCCATGCGGTCGATGGCGGCGATGAAGGCCTCCAGCGGCGCATTGCCCGCGCCGGCGCCCATGCCGGCCAGACTCGCGTCCACGCGGTCGCAGCCCTCTTCCACCGCGACGATGGAGTTGGCCACCCCCAGGCTCAGGTTGTGGTGGGCATGCATGCCGGTCTGCGTTTCGGGCTTGAGCACATCCTTGAACGCGCGGAAGCGGTCCCGCACATCCTGCATGCCCAGCGCGCCGCCGGAGTCCACCACGTAGCAGCAGGTCGCGCCGTAGCTCTCCATGAGCTTGGCCTGCCGCGCGAGGGCCTGCGGTTCGGTCATGTGGCTCATCATCAGAAAGCCCACCGCCTCCATGCCGAGATGGCGGGCATATTCGATGTGCTGCCGCGATACATCGGCCTCGGTGCAGTGCGTGGCCACGCGCACCACGCGCACGCCGGCGTCATAGGCGTTCTTCAGGTCGTGCACGGTGCCGATGCCGGGCAGCAGCAGCGTCGCGATCCTGGCGTGCTTGACCACGCTGGCCACGGCCTCGATCCATTCCAGATCGGTGTGCGCGCCGAAACCGTAGTTGAAACTCGATCCCTGCAGGCCGTCGCCATGCGCGACCTCGATGGAGTCCACTTTGGCGTCATCGAGCGCCTGGG
Organism: Bordetella genomosp. 11; assembly: GCF_002261215.1. Taxonomy (NCBI): domain Bacteria; kingdom Pseudomonadati; phylum Pseudomonadota; class Betaproteobacteria; order Burkholderiales; family Alcaligenaceae; genus Bordetella; species Bordetella genomosp. 11. The sequence goes on from NZ_NEVS01000003.1 coordinate 12,593, forward strand.
CGATCCGCTTGGCGTTTTCAACGCTGTATTGATGACGGATGGCGTGGCTGCCATCACGCAGCGTCACGTCGGAGATGTAGATTTTCTTGGCTTGATTCATGGTGTGTTGCCGCTCTCAAACAGCCACGGTGGTTGCCAGCATGCGCTTGGCCATGTGTTCCGCGGTGCGCAGACCCGCGCTGGTCATGATGTCCAGATTGCCGGCGTAGGCCGGCAGATAGTGGGCCGCGCCTTCAACTTCCAGGAAGATCGAGGTCTTCAGCCCCGTGAGCGCATCGCCCACGCCAGGCAGGCGCACCGGCGTGTCGATACGGTCGAACTGCACCCGCTGCTTCATGCGGTAGCCGGGCACGTAGGCCTGCACGGCGGCCGCCATCTCCTCGATCGAACGGGCGATCGCGTCTTCGTCGGCCAGCTCGCTCAGCGTATAGACGGTGTCGCGCATGATCAGCGGCGGCTCGGCCGGGTTCAGCACAATGATGGCCTTGCCCTTGGTGGCGCCGCCCACCGCTTCGATCGCCCGGGACGTGGTCTCGGTGAACTCGTCGATATTGGCGCGCGTGCCGGGGCCCGCGCTCTTGCTGGAGATCGACGCCACGATTTCGCCATAGTGCACTTTGGCGACGCGCGACACGGCCGCCACCATCGGAATCGTCGCCTGGCCGCCGCACGTCACCATGTTCACGTTCAGCGCGTCCAGGTGCGCCTCGCCATTGACCACGGGAATGCAATACGGGCCGATGGCGGCGGGCGTGAGATCCACCATGCGGATTCCGGGCTTGAGGGCGCGCAGGAAGGCATCGTTCTTCACATGCGCGCCGGCGCTGGTGGCATCGAACACAAAGTCAATCTCTTGGAAGACCGGCAGCCGCGCCAGGCCTTCGACGCCCTCGTGCGTGGTGGCCACGCCCAGGCGCGCCGCGCGGGCCAGGCCGTCCGATTGCGGGTCGATGCCGACCATCGCCCCCATTTCGATGTGTTGCCCATGGCGCAGGATCTTGATCATCAGATCCGTGCCGATGTTGCCGCTGCCAATGATGGCGGCCTTGAGTTTGCGTTGAGCGTTTGACACGTGGCTCCTTCCTCTTTCCTGACATCGTTCTGTGCTTCGACGTGGGAGCGAGTGTAGGTAGGTTTTTTCAAATTATCAATATATATGTATTAATCTCATATAGTGAGTATAAAGACCGACGCCCGCGGGTGCTGTACTGGGCCCGCGCGTCGCCGGAACCCGGCGCGCATCCGCGGCCCGGCCTGTCGCGGCCCGGCCTTTCGTGGCCCGGCTAAAATTCCCCGATTCTTCAAATAGCCGCTCCATGCAACGCCCCTCTCCCGCCAATCTCCCGCCTCTGGACCCCGCCGCCCAGGAACACAGCGCCGCCATGGCCGCCCACCTGCGCGATGCCATCGCGGCCAACGGCGGCTGGCTGCCGTTCGACCGCTGGATGGCCCTGGCCCTGTATGCGCCCGGCCTGGGCTACTACGCGGCGGGCAACATCAAGCTGGCGCGGGCCGACGGCGGCGGCAAGAACCCCGAGGGCGACTTCGTCACGGCCCCCCAGTTGACGCCGCTGTTCGCCCGCACGCTGGCCCGCCAGGCCGCCCAGGTGCTGCGCCAGACGCGGACGGACACCGTGCTGGAGTTCGGCGCCGGCACCGGCGCCCTGGCCGAGGGCGTGCTGGGCGAACTGGATGCGCTGGGGCTGGAGCAGACCCGCTACCTGATCCTGGAAGTGTCCGCCGACCTGCGCGCGCGCCAGGCCGAAAGGCTGGCGGCGTTCGGCAGCCGCGTGCAATGGCTGGACGCGCTGCCCGATGCCTTCTCAGGCTGCGTGCTGGCCAACGAGGTCCTGGACGCGATGCCGGTGTCGATCTTCCGCTGGAGCGAAGACGGCACGGTGCTGGAACGCGGCGTGGCGCTGGACGCCGCCCGGGACTTCATCTGGGAAGACCGGCCGGCGCCGCCGGCGCTGCCCGACGCCGTGGCCGGCCGCATGCCGGCGCTGCCCGGCTACGTTTCCGAAATCAATCCGCAGGCCGAAGCCTGGGTCGCCGCAATGGGCCGCTGGCTCGAACGCGGCGCGGCGCTGTTGGTGGACTATGGCTTTCCCCGCGGCGAGTACTACCATCCGCAGCGCGCGGGCGGCACGCTCATGTGCCATCTGCGCCATCGCGCGCACGGCGATCCGTTCACCGCGCCGGGCCTGCAGGACATCACCGCGCACGTCGATTTCACGGCGATGGCGGACGCCGCGCAGGACGCCGGCCTGCAGGTCCTGGGCTATACCTCGCAGGCCCGCTTCCTGATGAACGCCGGGCTGATGGACCTGCTGGCGCAACTGGATCCATCGGACGCGCAAGACTATGCGAAGACCGTCGCGCCCATGCAGAAGCTGCTGTCCGAAGCGGAAATGGGAGAACTGTTCAAGGTGCTGGCGGTGGGGCGCGGCATGACGGAGCCGCTGACGGGCTTCGCGCGCGGCGACCGGCTGGGAAAGCTATAGGCCTAGGCACCCGCCCGCAGGCGTTCCAGCCGAGCTTCGCGCACGCGCTCTTTGATGCGCGCCGGATCCCCGGCGCAGGCTTTCGCGATCGCCCCCGCGTCCACCCCGCGCACCGCGGCCACGCGCAAGCGCCACGCCGCCCGGTCCACCGGCCGCAGCACCGACGCCGCCTCCAGCAGATCGAAAAAGCGTTCGGGCTTGCGCAAGGCGTCGGCGCGCTCCATCAGCGCCAGTTGCGCCTCGACGGCGTCCGCGTCGCGCTGCGAGGCGTCCAGGCCGGCCAGCACTTCGGGCAGCAGGCGCGCGTAGTCGTTGCATTCGGTGGGCACGCGCAGCCGGCGGCCCAGCGCATCGCGCTCGGGCGTCAAGCGGCACAGCAAGGCGTAGCGGCCCGGCAGGGACAGGCCCTGGGAGGCCGCAAGATCCACGTCCGCGCCCACCTCGTCCACGCCTTGCAGTTCCGGCATCACGCGGGCCAGCGCGCCCGACTCTTGCAGCACGTCCAGCATGCGCGATGGCTTCTTCGCCATGAGGCCGCGCGACAGTTCTTTCCAGACGCGCTCGGCCACCAGCGCATCGGCCTCGCCTTCCTGGACCATGCGCTGGCACAGCACCAGGGTTTCGGGCGCCACCATGAAATCATCGAAGCGCGCCGCGAAGCGGGCCAGGCGCAGGATGCGCACGGGGTCTTCCTGAAACGCTTCCCCCACGTGGCGAAACACGCGGGCACGCACATCGACCGCGCCGTTCAGCGGATCGACCAATTCGCCGTCTTGCGTCTGGGCGATGGCGTTGACGGTGAGGTCTCGGCGGCGCAGGTCTTCTTCCAGCGTCACGTCGGCGCCGGTGTAGAACGTAAAGCCCTTGTAGCCCCGGCCGGACTTGCGTTCGGTGCGCGCCAGGGCGTATTCCTCTTTGGTGCGCGGGTGCAGGAACACGGGAAAATCGCCGCCGACGGGAATGAACCCACGGCGGACCATGTCTTCAGGCGTGGCGCCCACGACGACCCAGTCATGGTCGCCGGGCCGCAGGCCGAGCAGCGCGTCACGCACCGCGCCACCCACGATATACACCTGCAAGCCGTCGATGGCCGGGTCTTGTGTCGGGCCCGGCATCATCGGGCCGCGGTGCTCTCGGCGCCCAGCGGCGTGATGCTGCCCAGACGCTCTTTCAGGGACTGCGATTGACCGCTGAACATCGCCGCGTAGTACACCGCGTTGGACATCACGTTCTTCACGTAGGTGCGGGTTTCGTTGAACGGGATGGTCTCGGCAAAGATGGCGCCTTCAATGGGATGCGAGAAGGTCGCGCGCCAATTTTGCGGACGCCGCGGACCCGCGTTGTAGCCGGCGCTAGCCATCATCTGCGACCCATCCAGGTCACGCAGCACCATGTTCAGGTAGTTGGTGCCCAGGACGGTATTGGTGTCGAAATCGTTCACGCTGGACGGCGTGAAATCCGTCATGCCGATCTTGCCCGCCACCCACTTGGCCGTGGCCGGCATCAACTGCATCAGGCCGGACGCGCCCACGTGCGAACGCGCGTCCATGATGAAACGCGATTCCTGACGGATCAGGCCATAGACCCAAGCCGGGTCCAATGCGATGGCGTTGGCCTTGGCCGTGACGCGACCTTCGAACGGCGCGATGAAGCGCTGGGTGAAGTCGAACTCTTTTTCCGTGCGGTCGGATGTGTTGACCACGCGGTCGTAGATGTTCTCGGCGCGAGCCAGTTCGGCGGCGGCCATCAGTTGGCGGTCGCTCATGCCGCGCAGCGTGAAGTTCCATTCGGGCACCGCTTCGCTTCGCCAACCCAGGCGGAACAGTTGCACGGCCCGCTGCAAGCCGGGGTTGGCGCGCGCTTCGGCGATCTCGCTGTCGGTGATGGGCGCCGGACGCGGCGGCACATTGATGCGCCGGCCCAACTCTTCGGACGACAACTGGCCGTAGAAATCGAAGCGGTCGGCAATGCTGGCGTACAGGGCGTTGGCGTCGTCCTTGTGGCCGGTGGCCGCCAGCCCGCGCGCTTTCCAGTACACCCACGACGGGTCGTTGCGTTGCGACGCCGGCATTTCGTCGATCGAGGCAATGACCCACTTCCAGTCAATCTTCGGCTGACGCAGCGCGGCGCGCACCTTCCAGCCGGCGTTGTATTCCGTCATGCGGATGTGCCCGGCTTCCCGGTACCAGTCGTCCGCGCGGCTGTCCAGGTTCAGCGCGGCCACCAGCGCATACTGCCCGCGCACCCAGGCCAGGTTCGACTTGGCCATGGACTTGGACCATTCCGCGGACTTGGCCCATCGTGTTGCCTCATTTGAGAATGTTACCCGCGATTGGTTGTCGTTTGTTGCTCCGTTAACCCTGAGCCAGGCCGCCATGGCGGCCTGGCTCAGGGTTAGACGTCCGCTGAAGGTGCCCCAGCACCAGGGCATTCGCCCGCATTGCCCGCCAGTCCTTTATCCGACGCTGCAGGGTGCGCAGTTGCGTTGTGCCAACGTAGACGTCAGGCATCGTTGCCGCCAATCGTTCCATCAATTCCCTGGCGGTCGCTGCCGGCTCGCTCTCTAGCCAATATTCAATGAGCGGCCATGCCTGTTCGAACGGATCCGTACGGGTTCGCCACCAGTGATGAGCGCCGGCTTGCTTGCGGTGCGTAGGTCGAACTTCGCCATTCTGCCACGCCATTGTCAGGCTTTCCAAGAAGGTGGCTAGCGGTGGTACCGGTGGACATGCACCGACCACGCCGTGTGCCGCGAGATCGGCCAACGCACACTGCGCGGCTCGGATAGCCTGAAGCAATGCCACGGGATCCAAGCGAACAAATTGCGTACGCAGCGTGGCTTTGACCTCTTCATCAACCTCTTCCATTGCCAGCAAGCGTTCACAAGGCGTCTTGGGCGTGTAGTAGGTCTTGCTGACACGGGCGCCGTCTCGCCGCTTGGACTTGAGCTTGAACGACGGCTGAAAGAAATTGATGTAGAGGCGCGAGACGGCGTACAGTTCGGCCAGCGCCTGGGTTGCCGGCACGCCGCTTAGCCGGCCATACCCTACAAGGCGCCGGACGATGGAGCCGTTCTTCTGCTCGACCCAGGCCTGATCGTTTTTCTTGTAGGCGCGCGAGCGCGTAAGTTCGAGATCATGTCCGCAGCAATAATCGAAGACCGTCTGATTCATGAACGCGCTGTCGTTATCGGTGTCGATACCCCGCATCGCAAAGGGTAAATCGGCGGCCGCCTTGATAAGGCCTTGCACAACCAAAGATTGATTACGCACGGGTAAAGCCACGCACTCAGTCCAGCCGGTGGCTATGTCGGTAAGCACCAAACTGTGCACGAAGTTCCCATCCTGCTTGGGCCCACCGCAATGCTCGACCATATCCACCTCGAAATAGCCTGGCGCGGGATCGCGCCAATCAGCAAACGTGCGTACGGGAACGCTACGACGAATGGCAGAACCAACACCGGTTCGGCGTCGGCGTTGCCCGTCGATTTGCTCGCGTGTCTTGCGTAAGATCCGGTCAATGGTTGCTGCGCTGATACTGAGCAGCTTGTCCTTGACGAGCGGATCCAGGCTCAAATGCCCGTGGCGTTCCATGGCTTCAATTAAGATCGGGATGAGCTCTTTTAATCGTTTACTGCATATCCGATCTCCTGCTTCCCACAGTACGATCAGTGCTTGGCGCACGGCTTCGTCGTATACACGGTTGCGAACAGATGGCGAGGCGCACACCCCCGGCGCGCATCCCAGAATGCGAATGGCGTATTTACGATGGTATCCCGTGAGTGCGACGAACTCGTCAAGGAGATGCCTCTTCTCGGCGGGCGGCGCATTGCAGTAGCGCTGCCTGTTCCGCGTGCTCGGCCGAAGTTGAATGGGTCATCAGTACCTACGTTCTGTGCTTCGCAGCGCTACTTCTTCCAGCTGGCTCCATTGCTGACCGCTATGGCAGGCGACGGGTCTTTCTTTTCGGAATAGCCCTCTTTGCAATCGCATCGCTAGCTTGTGGTCTGGCAAGAGCGGTGCAGGGAGTGGGGGCCGCGTTCCTTCTCGCCCCTGCCTTGGCCATCATCGGACATACATTCCACGATGAGAATGCGCGCAGCCGTGCCTGGGCGATATGGGGCGGCATCATGGGTCTCACGATGGTGGTCTCCCCGCTGATTGGTGGAGCGATCAGCAGCCTGCTCGGTTGGCGCTGGGCTTTTCACATCAACATCCCGATCTGTGTACTGCTGGGGATAGCGGTGCTCACGCTGGTGGAGGAGTCGCGCGACCCAACACCCCGGACCTTGGACATTCCAGGAATTGTTCTCTTCGCACTAGCAATGTTCAGTGTCACGTGGGCCCTGATCGTCGGACCGAGTCACGGTTGGACGAGCGGGCCGGTCCTGCTTCGTTTAGCGGGCGGCCTGCTGCTGTTCTCTATCTTTGTCTGGGTCGAACGGCGGCGCATTCATCCGATGCTCGATCTTGAGCTTTTCACAGCCTGGCCCTTCGTCGGAGCCGTACTGGCGATGTTCGCCTATGCCTCATCGGCACAGGTCATGGCGTCGCTGCTGCCGCTGTTCCTACAAAACGGCCGGGGAAACGGAGCGCTCGCTGCCGGCATCGGCATGCTGCCCGTCGCCCTCGCCATGCTGATATTTCCGCAAGTGGGCCGACGACTTTCGCCTTATTTGGACAGCTCACGCATCTTGACTCTCGGGCTCGCAATCGTGGCGCTGGGGAACCTGACAATGATGTTCGCCGCCCGGCAGCAAGGAGAGTGGTTACTGATCGTCGGAATGGCAATCCTGGGAACAGGCGGCGGGTTGCTCAACGGGGAAACGCAGAAGGCCATCATGGGCACGGTGCCCAGGCACAGAGCGGGAATGGCATCCGGCATTAGCACCACGTCGCGCTTCTCCGGCATTTTGCTCGGTTTTGCCGGACTGGGAGCAGTGCTAGCAAGCGGCACACGCTCCGCGCTCGAACATGCAATGGCGACGGAGCGTTTGCCGCTAGAGCCTGGATTCGTCGACAGCATCGCAGCGGGAGATCTCGAACGTGCAGTCGGGGCTTATCCACCAAACCTCGCGGCCACAATTACTTCGCTCGCACAGGATGGTTATAGCGTTGGATTCTCACACGCCTTCCTTACGGCAGCGATCATTGCGCTTGGTTCTGCGGTGATCGTGTTCGTCACGATGCGGCGTCGAGAGATAGGTACGGATTGTCAGGCGGGACTTCAACGAAGATGACGTGCGGATTAGCCAGAAGGTACCCATGTAAACGCTTTGACTTCCTCGGTCCTGTTACTTCGCAGGTCCAGATATTGAGACCGCTGGATTGCTTGCGATGTTGCTGCAGGCGCTCGAAGCGCTTTTGCACCCACTGCCAATCTTGCTGGCCCTCCTGCTTGGCCAGCGCTCCTACATACGGGTGCTCTTGTGCGTATCGCTGGAACACGCCAGGGCTGACCAAGTAGGCTGTTTCGTTCACGGTATGCACCAGCGCCTTGGCATCGTTGATGATGAGGCGCCGCGAAACGATTCCCTGTTTCAGCCACGCAATGAAATGCTCGCCGGATGGCTGCGCAGTAGCGGACGATGGCGCGGCCGGGGGCACAGGCGATGGCGGTGAAGCTGCAGCCGTCGCTGGCATAGTAGCTCCGGATGGTGTTGCGTCGGCCGCATGCGAGGTGGCCTCCGCATCCTGCTGCGTGCCGGACGAATTGCCCATGCCCACCATCGCCAGCATGTCCTCCAACACGTCGGGTACTGTTTGAGTCGCGGGCGACGGTACTGCGACGCTGCTGCTTTCCCATGGTGGCGCTTCTTGGCCTTCCTGGGTCATTTCCGCGACGGCTGCCGGCTGGGCAACCGACGTATCGGTGGGTGCGGCGTCAATCGCCACCATACCAGCGAAAGGAATGGGCCGTTCGTCTGGTTCCCATATCAGGGCGGGAGCGAGACGCAACAGAGTGAACGAGTGGGACCACCCGGTCGCGCTGGTCACGGTCGCGCGCCAGACTGCTTTACCGTCCGTCGTGGGCTGCAACATGCCATGATCCTGCAGCACGTTGAACACGGCGGTGTTGTTCGCGGGAATGCCGTCAATGCCTTGGGACAGCAGATGCGCGCGCAGCTTGTCGGAAACCGTCTTGCTCACCAGCCATAGTGCGTCCTGGGTGAGCCAGCCATCAGAGGCCTCGGGCTGGTTCAGCTTCAACTCTTCCTTGAGCAGATAACGCAGCCCGTCGAGCAGCTTGCGTTGCAGTGCGTGCTTGGGCGCGGCCATGACGCGGGCCGGATCACCACCCAGCTCCTGCGCCACAGAAGCGCGATCAGCCTGCACGACAAGCTCGCCCAGGACCCCGGCGTGCTCATACTGCCCAGCCAGAACGTAGAGCAGCGGTGCCCACAAGGACGGATAGCCGCTGAGCCAGTCCAGAAGATCGCAGTCGAGCAGTTGTCGGTAGAGCAGGCCTGTCGCAGCGCTGTGGAGCCGGTATTCGCGATCGTCGCGGTAGCGGAAGCGGTACGGCTGATGCAGCGGGCCGTGCCACGGGTGCCAGGTACTGCCGTCGGCCAGCTCGACGTGCAGATCGACGGCAATCTTGCCGATGTCGTGCAGCAGCGCCGCGTAGGCGACGGCGGCGGTCCAGGCCTCGGACTGCGCCGCCTGGTCCTCGGGGCTGGCACCGATGGGCAGCAGATGGGACTGCCGCAGCTTCAGGCTGTAGGCGACGATTTCCAGGCCGTGGTCCAGCATGCCGCCCGGGTAAGCGTGGTGGTGGCTTTCGGAAGCGGGAAACTGCTGGACCAGCTCGGCGTAGCGTTCCAGCGGTGCGCGGTACAGGGTGGCGAACTGCCTGCGCGACAGCGACGTGCGCTGCCAGATGTGTTCCAGCAGTTTCTGCCGGCGCGGTGTTGCCAGCAGCGCTGCGGCGGCTTCTGGCCGCAGCAGCCCTTTCGGGAGATCGGTGGTGGGTGCTGGCGACGGAGCGGGGGCGACAGAGACCCTTTTTCGCTGGAACAAGGAGAGCATGTAGGTGTCCTGTTGGCGGGCCGGCCGGGAGGCCTTTTCGCCTTTGTATGGACGCCTCCTGTTTTGCAAGTGCTTTCAGTGTGATGCCGAACAGAATGCGGCTGCAGTTTTGTATCCGGCCTGTCATGCAGGTCGATACCTGCTGGCCCCGATGGAATCCGCTGATCTGCTCCTCATTTTTCGAGTGGGTTCGTAACCCGAGGCCAAAACCAGGTTTGGCAGATCACGGTCCGACCTGTTTGCCATCACATTTCAGTGCACCTGCAGAACTCGTAAGCAATCCATTTCTACCCAGTCGGTTAAAGGGAGCCGGACCGGCTATGCCGGCCGGCTTGCGTAATTCGGTTCGTAAGCGCGCCCATGAGCCAAGAGCGCCCACAGCGTTCGGGCGGTTCGGTTCGCTATCGCCACCGCAGCGACGTTGACGTGTCGATGCCGCGTTGCAGAAGCTGCCCACGACGGCAGCTCTTTACTGTTCCAGAGCACCGAGCGGGCACCGTGAATGAGCAGAGTTCGCAGATAGGTGTCGCCCCGTTTGCTGATACCCAGCAGCTTGACCTTCCCGCCTGTCCCGACCTGGCGTGGCACCAGCCCCAGCCATGCGGCGAACTCACGCCCAGATTTGAATGCAGCGGGATCACCCATCGTTGCCACGGCAGCGGTTGCCGTCAGCAGACCTACCCCTGGAATCTCGGCGATCCTTCGGCACGCTTCGTTCTGCTTGAGCCACGCCTGAAGGCGGCGTTCGATCTCAGTGACCTGCTTGTTCAAGTCGCAGATCCTGCTGAACTGTTCGCGCAGGGTGTCAATCAGAACGGTCGGCAGCTTGTCTACCAAGCGAGCGAGAACGCCTGGCACTGCCTTGGCGACGGCTGCAAAGCCTTGGGGCATGACTTCCCCGTACTCCGTCAGCAACCCGCGCAGAGCGTTGATCTGGGCGGTGCGAAACTTCACCAGTTGCTGACGCATGCGGTGCATCGCAAGAACGGCCTGCTGCGCCTCCGATTTGACGGCCACTGCCTTGACCCCGGGCTGCTGAACAGCCGTCCAGATGGCCCTCGCATCTGCGGCATCGTTCTTATTGCCATACACGAATGCTTTCACCTGCATTGCCGGCAGGAGCTTCACCGCATGCCCCATCGCCATGAGCTGGCGAGCCCAATGGTGCGCGCCACCACACGTTTCCATGCCAATCAGGCAGGGTGTGCGGTTGACGAAGTGCTCCAGGAACTTCTCACGTCGTAACTGCAGGCTGATGATCTCGCCGGTTTGCCAGTCGACTTCATGTACCTGGAAAACGCGCTTGGCGATATCAACACCGATGACGGTCTGCTTGTCGGTCATGTCGAACTCCCGATAAGGTGGGTGAGCGATAGGTTTAACACCGGCGCCTTTTGCTGCGGACCTTTTGAGCGGTTCGCCGCAGGTGGAGGCGTCCATACCATTTTTCGAGGTAGGGCCTTTCCCCTTGCGCGCCATTCCCTTGCCATTTCGACCCTTTGGCC